>NZ_CP157577.1:0-3730 GCF_046352925.1 Streptococcus sp. KHUD_011
AGTTTAAAGAAAGCTTATTCCAGTTTTCATGATTTGAATGCAGACCATCTAACATGATTTGATCCGTAGCCTTAAAATCTAATGGTACGAATCTTGGAGAATAAAAAGAATCCAAGGTGTCATATACAACACCTACCCATTCGTCCGCTCTGCTACGTCTTAACTGCAATTCTAGTCGCCACCAGCTTGTAACATCATCAGGAATAACTTCTTTTTTCTTTATCTGTTCAACAAACTTATTGTATAGCTTTGTCCATAATATGGGCGAAATGATACTGCATCAACTAAACGATATTGGTTCACATAATCATCCTCTAGATTGATTATATCGCATGCTACATCGGCACGAGAAAAATGTGGTTTTTCAAACATCATTTTTATAAAGTCTTTTAAATCAATCTTCAAAAAATGCTGAATTTTGTTCGGATTGAAATCAATCCGCCCTTTTTCCTGACCTGTCTTTTTGTCTAAGAAAGGCAAGACCTCAATATAGGCGATATTCTCGCCGTATTTATCAATTAGGCTCCACCATTGCCTGGGCTAAAGTGAAATCTTCGCCAGCCGTATAGATGACTTCGCCATCTTCTGTAAAAATGGTGCTATCGAAAGTGAATTTCTTTAGAAATCCTACGATTGTAATTCTGTCTATGGACCAATTTAAACTGAAAAGTGTCAAACTTTGGTCGGTTAACCGCCTGTTAGAAGGGGCGGTCATTTTTTCGAGTGAGTTTATGACTTTTTTTCTTTCCCCAAACTCACGTTTTTCAACCTCATTATCTGTTACACAAATGCTATTTTTGTGCAACGATAATTGATTTTTCTTTTCACTCATGCTATAATAATTACAACAAAATTTTGTAAAACACATCATCTGAAAAGCCGAGTTCCAGCTCTGCTTTTCTTTTTTTATCTTGTTGACCTTTCCTATTAAAATTTCTTTATCTTGTAGATTTCTGACCTATGACCAACTGTCATATTTGTAATCACAAACCTATTATTATCTACTTCAGCAATGATTCTATAGTTTCCAACTCTAAAGCGGACATAGCCAGAAAAATTTCCTCTTAAAACTTTACCTGGCGAAGTAGGAAAATCTACATTATTTAGATGTTGATCAATCCATTTCATAATAAACCGTTGATCTCCTCTATCTAACTTTTCCATTGCTCTATCAAAAGTATCCGCATATTCCACTTGGTACTTAGCCATAACGCTTCATCATTTCTTCATGTGAGATAGTTTTTTTGCCTCCTTCGACCCATTCTTTGTGAGCCTCATCAGCAACTTTAATATCATACATATCTTCAATTTTTTCAACAACAGCCTGTCTAATAAAGTCAGTCTTTGTTGTATTATTTTCTTCAACAGTAGCATTTAATAAAGAATTCAACTCTTTACTAAATCGCACAGAAATTGGCGTAGTAACAACATTATTCATATAACAGTCCTCCTAGTAGTTATTTTATCTACATTATACCCTTAATGTAGAAGTTTCACAATAAAAAAACTCACTTTTTATTTCAATTTCCTTTTTATCGAAAGAAACCTTCCGCTGATTTTTTGACTTCGTGTCTGCTCGCTTGTCTTTCAGCCTTGCGACCAGACCCATAAAGTCTAAATCGCTTCAGCTTTCGATAAAAAGTTTTCTCGACATAAAGCCGTTCATTTTTTACAAAAAAATCCCACCTCATAACGAAGTGGGATTATCACTAATATTTTATTTTTTAATTTTCATCATTGTATAAATAGCTCTGAGCTATCACGTTTATTCTATTATGTCCTAGCATTTTACTTGTTATCTCCATAGCAAGCTTGTCTAGGACTTCGCCAGCTCGGTCTTTTCGCATTACATACCTTTCTTTCTTAGGTATGTCTTTTTCTTTTCTCGCATAGAAGGAATAAACACGCTTGGCGTAGATTCCTCTATAATAGTGATTATCATAATGTGGCGATAGTTTAGGAAACAATCGCCCTCTTTTTGATTGAATAAATTCAATAATCATCTTTGTTTCTGCTTCACTAACACCATGAATTTCAGCAACTCTAGACTTACCATTTTTAGTTCCCTTAGTTACATTAAGATAAGCCTTTCCATTGTTAAAGAATAAATCTTCAGCTTCAATCTGAAGCATTTCTTTTCTTCTCAATCCAGTTGCGCTTGTAAACTGGCTTAGTTTACGTTCCAACTCATCAGAGATATGTTTATCCCTTTCTACTGAGAACCTAGACCGCTTCACATCTGCACGTCTACGAATTGGTGTAGCAATAAATTGGGTTGCATCAGTCTGAAAAACTTTTGACAAAGCAGCCTTTGCAGTTGCAATTGAATAAGCTGACCGATTCTGATCAATAAGATACTGTAGGTACTTATCGATTAAAGTCCTTGCTTCATCAATTGAATGAACGCCTGGATATGTTTCTTTTATCCAATCAGAAAAGTATCTGAATTGGTTTTTATATGTGATATAACTCTGTTTAGAATAAATTCTGTTTTTAGTCTCACCCCTCGCTTTATCAAGCGAGCGACTGCGACCAAAACCAGCTCTCAACATCTCCATTAAACGCTCTTGACCAATTTGTCTAAAAGTTGGAACTTTACTTTCCTTTTCTTTTTTAAGACGGCGCTGTTTCGCCCAGCGACCTTTCTTTTTCTCACTCGCCATATTGACCCCCTTCTATGGGATATTTCCCCCATCATGCAAATCTGTTCAAACTAAAACGCGTGGTAGTCCGTTCGCCTACCTCCTAGCAACTTTTTTGATTCCCTTGTCTATGCTATGACAAATATCAGCAACTTTTAATAGGTCTAAGCCATGACCTCTACAATCTACACTACTTGAAAAATTCGGTTTGTGACTCATGCTCAATTCTTTTTTTATTTAACTTTTTTTCTTTTATTTCCTTTCTTTAATTTCTATTTTTATTTTTTTAAAAGTTAATTTTTTTTAAAATTCTATTTTTTGCTAATTAAAAAAACCTAACCTCAGTTACGTTTTTTTCCTCTTCTTTTTTAATTTAGAACCATAATTCAATTTTTTTCTTCTTTTATTTTTTAAATTTCTATTTTCCTCTTAGTTTTACTTACTCCACATCAATCAATTTTCTATATAACTATTATGCCATTTTTTTCAAAATAAAAAAATCAGATTTCAAAAAAACTAAAACGTGATTTTGAGAGATAATCTCATTCTGAATGAGATAATTGTTTATACATCCATAAATGTCTGTATAAACAATTATCGCTCAGCGAAAAGGCTTGGGGCGCCTTTCCTCTTTTCGCTCCCTGTCGCTCCACTTTTGGAGCGATTGACGACCGCTAACGCTATTGTCGTCAAAAAAAGAGAAGGCTCTGCGCCCTCTCTTTTACTCAACCTTCAAAATCTTTTAAGTCAGCCCCAATATAACCTCTATAAAAAATTTCATCAGAATTCCACTCTTCAAAAAAATCTTCGAACGTTAGATATTTTCTCAAAGGTTCATCGCCCTGCGAAAGAGCGAAACCACAAATCACCGTCACTTCCAGCATGTTCACTAGCTCTCACCATGTAATCGTACCATGTTGTCATTTAATTTACCTCATTTTCTTCTCTATTTACGGTCATGCCGTTAAGCCAGTTGTTTAGTTCCTTGTCGAGTTGCTCGATACTCTCGGAGAAACTCGACTTCAAATGTTGAGTCAATTCGTCTTGTCTAGCTACTTCTTTTGCCAGTTTGCGATACTTTTTGCGAG